>NZ_VFPQ01000003.1 GCF_006716785.1 Thermopolyspora flexuosa
TTGAACGCCTGGCCTGATCCGGTAGTAGGCAAGCGATGGGGTGACGCAGGAGGGTAGCCCATCCCAGGCGGTGGTTGTCCTGGGGTAAGCATGTAGCCCGCACCGTAGGCAAATCCGCGGTGCATTGAGGGTGAGGTGTGATGCCGAGCCGATTGTGGCGAAGTGGGTGATCCCATGCTGCCGAGAAAAGCCTCTAGCGAGTGCCGCGGCGGCCCGTACCCTAAACCGACTCAGGTGGTCAGGTAGAGAATACCGAGGCGTTCGGGTGAACTGTGGTTAAGGAACTCGGCAAATTGCCCCCGTAACTTCGGGAGAAGGGGGGCCCCTGCTGGTGAACGGCTGTGCGCTGGGAGCTGGTGGGGGTCGCAGTGGCCAGGGGGAAGCGACTGTTTACTAAAAACACAGGTCCGTGCGAAGTCGTAAGACGATGTATACGGACTGACGCCTGCCCGGTGCCGGAACGTTAAGGGGACCGCTTAGCCTGCTTCGGTGGGCGAAGGCGAGAACTTAAGCGCCGGTAAACGGCGGTGGTAACTATAACCATCCTAAGGTAGCGAAATTCCTTGTCGGGTAAGTTCCGACCTGCACGAATGGCGTAACGACTTCCCCGCTGTCTCAACCACAGGCCCGGTGAAATTGCAGTACGAGTAAAGATGCTCGTTTCGCGCAGCAGGACGGAAAGACCCCGGGACCTTCACTGCAGCTTGATATTGGCGTCTGGAATGGCTTGTGTAGGATAGGTGGGAGACTGTGAAGCCTCGACGCTAGTTGGGGTGGAGTCGTTGGTGAAATACCACTCTGGCTGTTTTGGGCGTCTAACCCGCGCCCCTGGATCGGGGTGGGGGACAGTGTCTGGCGGGTAGTTTAACTGGGGCGGTTGCCTCCTAAAGGGTAACGGAGGCGCCCAAAGGTCCCCTCAGCCTGGTTGGCAATCAGGTGGTGAGTGTAAGTGCACAAGGGGGCTTGACTGTGAGACCGACGGGTCGAGCAGGAGCGAAAGCTGGGACTAGTGATCCGGCACTTCCGTGTGGTTGGGGTGTCGCTCAACGGCTAAAAGGTACCCCGGGGATAACAGGCTGATCTTCCCCAAGAGTCCATATCGACGGGATGGTTTGGCACCTCGATGTCGGCTCGTCGCATCCTGGGGCTGGAGTCGGTCCCAAGGGTTGGGCTGTTCGCCCATTAAAGCGGTACGCGAGCTGGGTTTAGAACGTCGCGAGACAGTTCGGTCCCTATCCGCTGCGCGCGTAGGAGACTTGTGGGGGGCTGTCCCTAGTACGAGAGGACCGGGATGGACGAACCTCTGGTGTGCCAGTTGTGCCGCCAGGTGCATGGCTGGTTGGCTACGTTCGGTGTGGATAACCGCTGAAGGCATCTAAGCGGGAAGCCGTCCCCGAGATGAGGTCTCCCTCCCCTTTGGGGGGTAAGGTCCCCACGAGATGAGTGGGTTGATAGGCCGGTGGTGGAAGCTCTGTGAGGGGTGGAGCTGACCGGTACTAATAGACCGAGGACTTGACCGCATACGGAGCATGCGGCATCGCGTGCTCGGTGTGGTGTGTGGTTCGCACTAGAGGCTTGTGTTCGCTGTGTGGTTCTCGAGCAACAGGCGGCTTTGCCGTTGTTGTTCTTTGGGTGTCGTTTCGGTGGTTATGGCGGAAGGGAAACACCCGGTTACATTCCGAACCCGGTAGTTAAGCCTTCCTGCGCCGATGGTACTGCACCTTGGGGGGTGTGGGAGAGTAGGTCGCTGCCGGACGACTTTATGTGGACGCCCTCAGTCTTTGTGACTGGGGGCGTTCGCATTTTGTGGGGTGTTTTTGGTTGTGGCTCTGGGGGTTCCCAGAGCCTTTTTTATTTGATGAGCCAGGTCGGTGTGGTCGCGAGGCGGACTACCGGCCTGCAGGAGTGCGTGCGCCCATGGATGGTGGGCCGATCGGTCCTGACCAAGCTCTCACCGGCCCCTGCCGGGACTGAACGTTGACCAGGGCATCGGCGCACCAGGTGGCGCTCCTGCCGGGCCGCAATGCAGGAGGAGGTCCTCGGTCTGAAAGAACCCCGCTAGGCGTTGGATCGCGAGCTCGGCCGGCTCAAGATGCGCATGGTGCCACAACCCCGCAGGTCGAAGTGGAGGATCTGAAGACGCAGGAGGCACATTCCGACACGCCCCAGGGCCCGTTCTCGTCCTGCTTCGGGAACTCCCCAAAGGGATGCTTCGAGCCATGAGGCGTTGGCGTGCGGGTCGATGTGCCGGTCCGTTCAGTGGGGCGGCTGCATCGGCGTTGCAGACGGGTGAAAAAGGTCAGATCGGCCACTCTGTCAGACTCGGCCACGCTTTCGGGCTCTGCGGGGGCGTCGGCCGTATGCCCGGCATGTGGGGAAGTCGGTTGTCTAGGTCCGCCAGCAGGTGCCCGTGCTCATGTAGAGGTGCACTCCAAGCTGTGGGTGACGGCTTGGGCGGGTCGCTGTGGTCGACGCCGATGCGCTTCGCCGAGTCGGGGATGAGCCGGGCGGGGTTGGACGCGATGCCGTCGGTAGGGATGCCGGGTCATCAACTGTCGATGTCGAAGCGATCGCGTGGCCGGTGTTGCCGTGGACGAGCATGTGCGGGCATCCGGAACGGCGCCCTTGGATGTCCTCGATCGTAATGCCGGCAGTGCCGTCCTGTACCGATATCTGCGGTGATGGGAACGCCCGGCCCGTCGAGGGCTGAGGGCCGACGTGTGCGCTGGCGGTGGGGATCGGTGGATTACCCCTAGGCCGTTTGTTGGGTTCGTGATCGACATTGGTAGCGTGGGGAGGAACAGAACGGATGCCCCGTTTGTGGGCGACTGCCCGGGAGGCGTTGTACGACAGCAAACGGATGCGTGGTGCTGAGGCCGACGATCAGTTCACGCGGGGGGACGTGTTCGGGGGAAAGAGCTTCAGCGGAACCACGCGGGCGTGTCCCCGTACGCCAACGGGCGCCGGCACCAGCGCGCTACCAACGCCACAACGCTGCTGGGGTGGCACGTTCCAGGTAGGTCGCCCACTCTTCCTCTCCGGGCTTGGTCGGCTCGACCAAGCCCGCAACGGGTAGGGGTCCGGTCCTCCGCCGCTTAGAGAAACCCGGCTAGGGCTCGCCGCGGCGGAAGGTGGCTCTCGGCTGCGAGGGCCGGTATTCCCTGCCGGTGTCCCGCGTGGCCTGGCGAAGCGCGAGAACCTGAAGGAGCATTGGATCGTTCTTCTGTTGTGATCGTCGTCGATCGGGAGAACGCGGGCGGGAGGGAGTCGGGCCTATGACCGAGGTCCTGGTGACGGCCTGCGGGAGGTGCCGATCGGCGCGTGGTCGGCCTCGCTTCTCGGCATTTGTGTCACTGTCTCGAGACATCTTCGAACCTTTGCCCGGTCGCGGAACGTCCAAGCAGACGAGACAGCTGGGACTGCTGGTGGAGGAGTGGCGGATGAACGCCGGACGGCCGAAATGTCGTATTCGGTCGCTACCGTTGCCGACGGCGCTCGCGGCCGTGCCGGGGACCGCCCGGCGGCCGGTCGCCGGCCACCGGCGGCGCGCCGAATGCCCGAGGGTTTCTCGGGTATAGCGGAATAACGACGTTGAACGGATATTTGCCTTGCATGTGACGAGGTTTGAGGTACGCGAACATATATCGCTTGCAACTGAGGGCGGGATGGCGGAACCTAGGTGAGGAGGCGGTCGATAAGAACAATCGCAGGGAAGTGCTTGGGTGTCGTTTGACCGGGTCCAGGGCGCGATTTCGGGACGATAACAAGGCTCTCGTTTTCTGCTCTGGCGTGTCGCGTGGCCGGAGCCGAATCGTCGGTTAACGTCCTTATTGGTGGGACAAGGTGAATGCGGCCGGTTCTCGTGGAAAGGACGAGTCAATGGGGGCAGTACGTAAGGTGGCCAACTACCTTGGCCTCGGCGTGGTCGAACCGTACAGTGACGATGAATACGACGACGTCGAGTACGAGGACGACTGGATGCCCGCTTCGGAACGGGCGGCCCGGCGGTGGCAGCAGGCGCAGGACGAGAGCGAGCCTGCGCGCATTGTGATGGTCCGGCCGCGGAAGTATGACGACGCGCTCACGGTGGGTCAGCATTTCCGCGAGGGCTGTGCCGTGGTCATGGACGTGGCGGGCATGGCCACCGCCGAGGCCACGCGCATGGTGGACTTCGCGGCAGGACTCGCATACGGCTGCGATGGCCGTATCGAGCGCATTGCGGACAAGATCTTCCTGCTGGCCCCGGCGGAGATCGAGGTCTCCGTCATCTGACGCGGAAACACTGCGCCATGCTCGGATCGCTCGGCATGACGATTGCGCGGCGGGAATGTTCCCGGCTCGCCGCGGAATGGTGCATGCCGTGGCGATCGGGGAGCGGATGCGGTATTCGCCGTACCCGCCGTCGCGGTTGTCCATGGAAAAGCCCCCTTCACGGACAACCTTCTGGTCGTCGGCAAGGTAGGGCCATTCCGCAGGCGCTCCGTCGTCGTCCCCCATCCCTCACAGCGCGCCGTTTCCCCGAACGGCGCACCGCCGCTCCCGGCCGGGTGTCCAGGACGCCGTCCCGCGCCCACGGACGCGTTTCTGGGCGGGTTTTCTCCCGGTCCGGGGATGTCCCCCTTCACGTGGCGTCTCGGCCGTCGTAGCACCCGTCGGCCGGGAACCGCCCGTCCGGCGCTGCGGTGTTCCCCGCCTCGGCGCCCGTAGCGCGTCACAACGCCGCACGCCGGACCGGATGTCCCGTCACGGGGCTCGTGCGCCTTGGCTTCGCCCCATGGCCTCGTCGCCGGGCTTGGCCGCGCGCCGGCGGAGGCCCGACATCTCCTCTGCGCGGCCTCCTGGCGGTTGTCCCGCCCATCGGTGGTGTCGACCGTGCCGGTAGAAGCGCGGTCCGGGCGGGCACTCGTTTCGCGCCCGCTCGCGGTGCTCCACAGCGAATCCTGAGGTGGCAGGGCGGTCACGAGGCCGCCGTCCTGTCGTGATCACGTCGCAGGGCCGACCTCGCCGTCGTGCACGCGCGGCGCGCAGGCCCGGGACGGTGCGGCAGGCAACCCGTAGCGCCGAGGACGGCCGGGGCGTTCGGCTCCTGGAGCGCGGCCGGAGACATGCGTCCCGCTGCAGCCGATCGAGACGACGCCACCGGCCGCCGAAGGACCGTTCCACCGCGTCTCGAACAACGCCGCACCGGCCGTCCTGCCCTGTGCCGTACGCCGCCGGGCGGCATCGCGACCCGGCAGCACGTGGGCGGCCGAAGACATGCCGAGCCGGCCGTGGCGCTCGTCTCCGGCCGGACCGGTACGGCGGGGCGTCAGGCGGCGCGGGGGCCGCGGCGCAGCAGGCGGCAGAGCTCGGCGAGGTCGCGTTCGGCGGCCTCGGCGCGCCTGGTGGACTCCCGGGCGTACTCGTGCAGGGCGAACACGGCCCGGTCGGCGAGTTCGCGCAGCTCGCTGAGCTGCTTGCCGACCAGGGCGGCCTCGGCCTCCTCGCGTCGGCGGCGACGCAACAGCAACAGGCCCGCCCCGCCGCCGGCGAGCACGGCAAGGAGGGCGAGCCACAGCGTGAGCGCGAACGACAGGCCCAGCAGGACCACGGCGACGCCGATCAGCGCCTGGGGCAGCCACGTCGGGTACGGCTCGGGCGGCACCGCGCGGGCGCGGATGCGACTCTCGGCCTCCATGATCGAATCCGGGTCGGGGCCATCCGGGCGCAGCGTGATCGGGTGGCCCATGATGGGCACGGTGACCTCGGCCGGAGGCATCGCGCGGGTCGCGGCGGCCAGCTCCTCGGCGGCCTGCCGGATCACCGGCGCGGCGACGTGCAGGGCGAGCGCGGCGAGCCGCGGGTCGGAATTCGGCTGCAGGTCCTCGAGCAGGTGGTCGTTGAGCGAGCTCAGCGGGCCGGTGTGCGCGCTCGGGTTGATGAGGGAGCGCAGCACCTCGAGCGGCTCGGTCTCCGGCCACATGCCCGAACCCCGCCAGCCGGTCGGCGGGTGGGCCGGCGGGTCGGCGGGCTTGCGCGGCGAGGTGATCTCGGTGCACCGGGCACGCAGCCGGGCGAGCCGGTCCGCGGCGTACGCGGGCCGCTGGAGCGCCGGAAGCTCCGCCAGCTCGGGGAAGTCGAGCAGCGACGGCGGGATCACGACCTTCGGCTCGCCGGGCAGCAGCGCCTTGAGCCAGCGTTCCGGCTCACACTCGTGCGGGTTCGCCACCGCGTCGAGCCGGCGCAGCACGAAGATCTTCCCGGCCGGGCCGTACGCGCCCCGGGCGGCCGCCACCCACACCGCGCGCTGGCCCGGCAGCACCGGGCGGTCCGCGGCCAGGTCGCCGAACGCGGTGGCGAGCCAGGATGCGTGGACCCGGTCGCCCTGTCCGGCGAGGGCGAGGGCGAGGCACAGGAACAGCGCCGTCTTCCCCTCGTCGTGCCGGGCGGCGCGGGTGAGCGCGTCGAGCGCGTCCTCACCGTCGATGATCTGGATCAGGGCGTCGATGGCGGGCGCGAGCCAGTAGCCCGGCACGTCCGTGACACCGGGCGCCGGTTTCGGGGCGGTGCCATCGGCGACCAGGTGGACGAGGAGCTCCTCCGCGTAGCGGTGAAGCTCCGTGGCGTCGATGAGCCCTGATAGGTCGGGGCCGGCGGTCAGGTCCATGCTCACGCTGAAGCTCCCCGAGGAGTGACGGAAGGCCCGCGTGGACCGGGATCGGCGGACGCTCCCAATGACCGCGCTAAGCCTAAGCCTTTGTCAGCGGAAATTCTCGTAAGCCACGCCGTTCGGGCCCCGTTCCCTTTGTCACGGACCTCCCAAACATCCATCACATGCGCTCCGGCACCTCGATACCGAGCAGGTCCAGCCCCTGCAGCAGCACCCGCAGGGTGAGCGCGGAGAGCGCGAGCCGCGACTCGCGCACCGCGGGGTCCTCGGCGGTGAGGACCGGGCAGCTCTCGTAGAAGCCGGTGAACGCCTGGGCGAGCTCGAACAGGAAGGTGCAGAGCCGGTGCGGCTCGGACGCCTCGGCGACCTTCTCCACGACCGAGGGGTATCCGAGCAGGGTGAGCGCGAGCGCGCGCTCGGCCGGCTCGCCGAGCCGGATCGCACCGGTGGCCTGCTCCGGGTCGATCCCGCCCTTGCGGAAGATCGAGCGGATGCGGGCGGTGGCGTACTGCAGGTACGGGCCGGTGTTGCCGGTGAGCGCGAGCATGCGGTCGAAGTCGAAGACGTACTCGCTGTCGTGGCTCACCGACAGGTCGGCGTACTTGACCGCGCCGATGCCGACCTTCCGCGCGATCTCCTTGCGGGTCTCCGGGTCGTACCCGCGGTCGGCGATCACCGCCTCGGCCCGCTCGACCGCCTCCTCGAGCAGCTCGGACAGCTTGATCGACTTACCCGACCGGGTACGGAAGATCTTGCCGTCCTCGCCGAGCACGTTGCCGATCTGCACGTGCTCGGCGCGCACGTCGTCGGTGAGCCATCCGGCCATGCGCGCGGTGGCGAACACCATCTGGAAGTGCAGCGCCTGGGTGGCGCCGACCACGTAGAGGATGCGGTCGGCCTTGAGCTCGCGCACCCGGTACCGGATCGCCGCCAGGTCGGTGGTGGCGTAGCCGTACCCGCCGTCGCTCTTGCGGATGATGAGCGGAAGCGGCTGGTCGTCCCGGCCGGTGAAGCCCGGCGGGAAGACGCACAGCGCCCCGTCGCTGATCCGCGCGATCCCGGCACGCTCCAACTCGTCGCAGACGTCGGCGAGCATGGGGTTGTACATGCTCTCGCCGGCGATGTGCTCGTCGGTGAGCGTGACGCCGAGCTCGCGGTAGATCTGGTTGAAGTAACGCTTGCTGTGCTCGATGAACTCGTGCCACAGCCGCATGCTCTCCGGGTCGCCGCCCTGCAGCAGCGGCACCCGGCGGCGCGCCCGCTCCTCGAAGGCCGGGTCGGTGTCGAACTTGTGCCGGGCCTCCTGGTAGAAGGCGTTGCCGTCGCCGGAGGCGAGGCGGCGCAGCGCCTCCTCCTCGCCGACGTCGAGCAGGTGCTCCATGAGCATGCCGAACGGCGTGCCCCAGTCACCGAGGTGGTTCTGCCGGATCACGTGGTCGCCCACGTGCTCGTGGACCCGGGCGAGCGCGTCGCCGACGATCGTGGTGCGCAGGTGGCCGACGTGCATCTCCTTGGCCGCGTTCGGCGCGGAGTAGTCGATCACCACGGTCTGCGGCGCCCGGCGCGCGACGCCGAGCGCCTCGTCGTCGCGCATCGCCTCGGCCTGACCCGCGATCCACGTGTCGGCGAGGGTGAGGTTGACGAAGCCGGGACCGCTCACCTCGACGCCGGCGCACACGTCCGCGACGTCGAGCGCGTCCACGAGGGCCTGGGCGACGTCCCTGGGCGCCCGTCGCAGCCGCTTCGCCAGGCTCAGCGCGACGTTCGCCTGGTAGTCGGCGAACTGCGACGGCCGGATCAGCGGATCGGCGTCGGCGTACTCCGGGCCGAACGCGGCGCCGAGCGCACGCTGGACGCGTTCGGTGAGCACGACTTGCGGGTCGACCATGAACTCTCCTTGGCGGCCGTGGAGGCGCGACGTGCCGTGATCGCCGCATGCCCCCTGGCTCGATCACGTTCTTCCAGCCTATCGATGAATCGAGGCCGTATCCCCATTATCGGCCCCGGCCGGGTCCGGCCGCACCGAAGCGGGAGAGCCTGTGGACAACCGCACGCCGAGCCGCGGAAACGTCGCCCGGTACGTCACCAGAGCCGGTGGTGCGGGCGGGAGGCGGCGAGCCGCTCCCCGATGCGGGCCACCACGCCCCGCGCCGCGAGCGAGGCGGCGAGCGCGCAGGCCGAGGCGATGGCGGGGGCCTTCGACGCGCCGTGCGCGATCACCACGGTGCCGTTGAGGCCGAGCAGTACGGCGCCGCCGTACTGCTCCGGGTCGAGCCGGCGCGCCAGGCGGCGCAGCGCCCCGCGCTGCAGCACCGCGCCGAGCCGGGCCGGGCGGCTCGCGGCGATCGCCTCGCGCAGCTCGGTGAGCGTGTAGCGCACGCTGCCCTCCATCGTCTTCAGCGCCACGTTCCCGGTGAACCCGTCGGTGACGATCACGTTCACCTTGCCGGTGAGCAGGTCGTGGCCCTCGACGTTCCCGGCGAAGTCGAGGCCGGGGGTGGTGGCGAGCAGCTCGTGCGCGCGGCGCGTCACCTTGTTCCCCTTCTCGGTCTCGCTGCCGATGGTGAGCAACCCGACCCGGGGGTGCGGCATGCCGAGCGCGGTCTCCGCGTACGCCGCGCCGAGCTGGGCGAACTGCACGAGCATCTCGGGCTTGACGTCGGCGGTGGCGCCCGCGTCGAGCAGCACCGTCGGCTCCGGCAGCGTGGGCAGGGTGACCGCGATCGCGGGCCGCAGCACCCCCGGCTGGCCGCGCAGCCGCAGCCGCCCGGTGGCCACCACGGCCGCGGTGGAGCCCGCCGAGACCACGGCCGCCGCGTCGCCGCGCCGTACCAGGTGGCAGGCGACCGCCACGCTGGACCGGGGGCGGCGCAGCGTGGCGAGCGCGCCCTCGTCCATGCCCACCGTCTGCTCGGCGCGCACGATGGGGATCTCGTCGGTGGCGCCATGGGCCGCGAGCGCCTCGTAGATGGGCCGGGGCTGGCCGACGAGCACGACGCGAACGCCGAGTTCCCGGGTGGCGCGCACGGCTCCCGCGACCAGCTCGTGTGGGGCGTGATCCCCGCCCATCGCGTCGAGCGCTACGGGCGGGGTGTCAGGCAATCGGTCACCTCGGTGGCCACGGCATGCTCCTTTCGCGGGTTTGGGGCGTCCGGATCGACGCCCTCCGCCGCCCGCTCACGCATGGTAAGCGGCGTCGGCCACGGGCGTGCCTCTTGGTGAGGCCCGTGGGAGTGTCGGGCCTCGCGCGGTGAATGCGGGCGTAGGGGACGCCGGGCGCTTGCTGGGCGGTTGCGCTCAGACCGGGGCGAGCGTTGTAGTGGGTGCTATACAGAAAGCAGAGGACAGGTTCGAACGACGGAAAAGGGGGGTGATGTGCGGCAGGTGTTGGACGTTCGGAGACCGCGCCGTATCGTCGCGCGTGCCGCCGGATGTGGCAACCAGGCGGTCGCGCGTACGGCGGGCCGGGGACGCGCCCGGCGTGGCCCGCGTCGTCACGCCGCGGTGGAACCGCCGCCATCCCCCGAGGCGCCGCCGCTGCGGGCGGCGCCACTCGACCGGTCACCAGTAGGGGAAGCCCTCGCCCTTCGCGACCACGATCTTGCCGAACCTGGCGTTGCCGGTGATGCGGATCAGCGGGGCGCCCGGGTCGGCCACGCCGTCGGCCGCGGGGCCGTTCGCCGTGCCGCCCGCGTCGTACCCCCATGGGCCGTCGTCGGACACGTGCCGTTTCGAGAACAGCGCGCCGCCTTCGTCGATCACGCGGGCGTTCCGCGGGATGCGCACGATCAGCTTGCCGAAGGTGGCGTCGAGGTCGAGGGTGATCTCGCGACCCGGTAGCACCGCGTCGGTCAGGTCGACGATCAGCGCGCCGAACAGCGAACGCAGCCGGGTACGGCGGCCCACCACCCAGCGTCCCCTGCGCACGATCTTGCTGAACACGGCCGCCACCTGCTGACGCTCCGTGCCCGTACCGGGCGCCGCGGCCTCGACGTCGGGCAGGTCCTCGACGAGCGGGAGCAGGTCACCGAGCGTGACGGCGGAGTAGGCGGCCTCCAGCCGGTCGGCGTGCTCGATGCTGGTCAGCCGGCCGGTCGCGAGCGCCTCGCCGAGGATGGCGGCGACCCGGTCGCGGTCCGCGTCGGACGCGCGTTGTCTCGCCGGATCCGCAGGTCGCCGCGGCTCGAAATAGGCGGGTTGAGCGGTCACGGTTCCACGTTACGGCAAAACGCGATATGTCGCGATAGCCCGACAAGTCTAGGTGAGCGACGGTAAAGCCTTGCCGTCACCCATCGCCACCGGGAACTCCAGGTCCTATGGTTACGTCGGGGTATATGAATGACATAGACGCGTGACGGCACCGATTGGTTTACATAGATCGCGAAAAGAAAGGGATCTTCAGGTGACCTTGAAGGAAGGCATCCGCGGTTACCGGGCGTACACCGCCAAGCACCTGGACGAGCTTCTGGTGCGCGCGGGCTTCGATGCCGAGCAGCGGCTGCGCGTCCGGGCCGTGGCCACGGTGCTGCCGTTCCGCACGAACGCGTACGTCGTCGACGAGCTGATCGACTGGTCGGCCGCGCCGGACGACCCGATCTACCGGCTCGTCTTCCCGCAGGAGGACATGCTTCCCGAGGCGGACGTGTCCCGCATCGCGGACCTGCTGCGCAAGGAGGCCCCCGCCGCCGAGGTCAGGGCGGCCGCCCACGAGGTACGCATGCGGCTCAACCCGCACCCGGCCGGCCAGCTCGAGCTCAACGTGCCGCGGGTGGGCGACGAGCCGATCCACGGGCTGCAGCACAAGTACCCGGAAACCGTTCTCTTCTTCCCGAAACAGGGGCAGACCTGTCACGCGTACTGCACGTACTGCTTCCGCTGGGCCCAGTTCGTCGGCGAGCCGGACCTGAAGATGGCCTCCGACGACGTCGCCCGGCTCGTCGCCTACCTCAAGGAGCACCCGCAGGTCACCAGCGTGCTGCTCACCGGCGGCGACCCGATGATCATGGGTGAGCCGGTGCTGCGCCGCTACATCGAGCCGCTGCTCGAGCTCGAGCAGATCGAGTCGATCCGCATCGGCACCAAGTCGCTCGCCTACTGGCCGGCCCGGTTCCTCACCGACCCGGACGCCGACGACACGCTGCGGCTGTTCGAGAAGGTCGTGGAGTCCGGCAAGACGCTCGCGTTCATGGCGCACTTCTCCCACCCGCGGGAGATGGAGCCGGAGAAGCTGCGCGCCGCGGTGCGCCGCGTGCTCGGCACGGGCGCGGTGATCCGCACCCAGGCCCCGCTCATCCGGTCGATCAACGACGACCCCGGCGTCTGGGCCCGCATGTGGCGGCTGCAGCAGCAGATGGGCATGATCCCGTACTACATGTTCGTCGAGCGCGACACCGGTCCGCAGGACTACTTCGCGGTCCCGCTCGGGCGCGCGTGGGAGATCTTCCGCGACGCGTACGCGCAGGTGTCCGGGCTGTGCCGTACCGTGCGCGGCCCGTCCATGTCGGCCACCCCCGGCAAGGTGTGCGTGGACGGCGTGACCGAGGTCGCCGGGCAGCGGGTGTTCGTGCTCCACTTCATCCAGGCGCGCAACCCCGAGCTCGTCGGCCGGCCGTTCTTCGCGCAGTACGACCCGGACGCGGTCTGGCTCACCGACCTGCGGCCCGCGTTCGCCGACCGCTTCCCCTTCGAGACGGCGCCCGCCACCTCGAACGGCACGTCGAACGGCACCGCGTCCAACGGCGCCTTCCCCGCGCTGAGCGGGGCCCGCCTGTCCGCCTGACCAGGCGAAATCCCCCTACAGACGAACCCTCTGCACAACCGAAACCGAACCCACCCGCGAACGACAGACCCGGCCCCCGAGATCCGTCGGCGCACCGGCACCGCACACAAGACCGCACCGCACCGGCCGCCGCCCGTCATCCGGCCCGTGCCACCACTGCCGCAGCTCGCCGCCGACGGGAGAACCGGGTCCCGGCCGAACCGCGGACGCCGCCGGGCGCGGCGGGTGACGGCCGTCCACCGGGGCGCGCGCCCGTGACCGGGGCGCCCACGCTTCCTTCCCGCCCCGCGTGCCCGCCCGCAGGCCCGCGTTCGCATGCCATACGCATATACGCCTGAGCACACGACCGCCCAGCGGCGGAACAGCCGAGAAGACGTCGAACGGCCGGTGCCCGGAAGGTCGGGCACCGGCCGCCCGTGGTGTGCCTTCGCCCGGGTCACCCGGTGGGATCACCCGCCGGCGCGGCCGCCGTGCGCCGGGCGCGGCACCGGGAGGTCTCCGGCTCCTGGAAGGTGGGCGCGCGCACGTGGGTACGGCGGGCGATCTCGGCCTGGAGCCGGGCCATCTGCCAGTGCAGCTCGCACAGCTGCTCGGCGAGCCGGCCTCGGGGCAGCTCCGCCGGGTCCTCGTCGGCCAGCAGGTCGATGGCGGTCGACAGCGCTCGTATCGCACCCACCCACATCAGCCATCCCCACCTTTATCGAACCTACGTTCGAATCATAGTGGAGAGCCGGCGGGGGTGTCAGCCGCATACGGAACCCGGCGTGTCGCGGCGGGCGTCAGGTCGTCTCGTAGATCGGCGCGATGAAGCCGCGGGCGAGGGTGTTCGCGGTGATGTTGAACCCGACCACGGCCGGGGTGGCGTCGCTGTCGAGCCCGAGCTTCTCCACCTTCAGCGCGTGCACGGCGAAGATGTAGCGGTGCGGCCAGCCCGGCGGCGGGGCGGCGCCGTCGTACCGCTTGTTGCCGAAGTCGTTGCGGGCGTGGATCGCGCCCTCCGGCAGCCCCTTGAAGTCGCCCGAGCCCGCGCCGGTGGGCAGCTCGGTGACGTTCGCCGGGATGTCGAACAGCACCCAGTGCCAGAAGCCGCTGCCGGTGGGGGCGTCCGGGTCGTAGCAGGTCACCGCGAAGCTCTTGGTGCCCTCCGGCGCCCCCGACCACCGCAGGTGCGGGGAGAGGTTCTCCCCGGACATGCCCCAGTCGTTGAAGACGTGGGCCTCCGGCTTGCGCTCCCCGTCGCGGACGTCGTCGCTCTCGACGGTCAGCGCGGGGACCTCGGGCAGGAACTCATACGGGATCGGTGGCCGTGCGGACACGACATACCTCCGTTGCCGCGGGTGGTTGTGTCGGTCCCCATTCTGGTACCACGCGATCAGTTCTTGGTGTAGGCCGAAAGGACCTTGTCCGGGTCACCGTCCATCTTGATCTTGCCCTTGTGCATCCAGATGACCCGGTTGCAGGTCTCCTCGATGACGTCGAGGTTGTGCGCGACGAGGAACACCGTGCCCGCCTCCTCGCGCATCTGCCGGATGCGCTCCTGGCTCTTGCGCTTGAACTCGCGGTCACCGGTGGCGAGCGCCTCGTCGATGAGCAGCACGTCGTGGGTCTTCGCCGAGGCGATCGCGAACCGCAGCCGCGCGCCCATGCCCGAGGAGTACGCGCTCATCGGCAGGTTGACGAACTCGTCGATGCCGGAGAACTCCACGATCTCGTCGTACTTCTCCCGGACCTGGGCCGGCGTCATGCCCATCGCGTAGCAGCCGAGCACGATGTTGCGCTCGCCGGTGAGGTCCTTCATCAGCGCCGCGTTCACGCCGAGCAGGGACGGCTGGCCGTCGGTGTACACCGCGCCCTTGGTCGGCGGCAGCAGCCCGGCGATCGCGCGCAGCAGCGTCGACTTGCCGGATCCGTTGCGGCCGATGATGCCGATCGCGTCGCCGTGGTAGGCCACGAAGGACACGCCCTTGACGGCGTGCACCTCCTTCATCTGCGGCCGGCCCTGGCGGCGCAGGATGCGCATGAGCGCGTTCGCCGCGTTGCCCTTCTCGTGCACGCTCGCCGCGCCGTACACGCGGTAGACGATGTGCAGGTTGTCGACCACGACCGTGGGCTTGCCCCGCTTCTCGGGGGCACGGACGACCGCGTGGGTCGCCTTCGTCTCTTCCAGAGCCACCTGGGAGCGCTCCTTGGTCAACTCAGCCACGGCCGTACTTCTCCTCGGCCAGCCAGAAGTAGAGGAAGCCGACGATAAGCGCGCACAGCGCCCAGAATACGCAGGTTATCCAGGTGAACGCGGACGGGGCCTGCTCAAAGATCAGCAGATCACGCATGAACTGGATGTACGCGGCGGCGGGGTTCACCTCCAGCACCCAGCGCAGCAGCTCGGGCAGCCCCTTGGTCTGCTCCTGGATGCTGTAGAAGACACCCGACGCGTACAGCCAGGTGCGCAGCGCGAACGGCAGCAGCTGGTTCACGTCGCGCACGAACGCGCCGACCCGGGCCACGATCAGCGCGGCGCCGAGGTTGAACAGCGTCTGCAGCAGCAGCGCCACCGGGATGAGCAGCCACAGCAGCGTCACCGGCTCCCCGGTCACCAGCACGATCGCGATGAGCACCGCCATCGACCAGCCGAGCTGCTGCAGCTCCTGGAGCGTGTACGCCAGGGGCAGCGAGGCCCGCGGGAAGTGCAGCGCGCGAATCAGCGACAGGTTGCTCGAGACCGACTTGGCGCCGCCGAGCACCGAGCGCTGGGTGAAGGTGAACACCATCACCCCGGTGATCAGGAACGCCGTGTAGTTGCCGCCGACGCCCGGCTTGTCCTTCTGCCCCAGGATGAGGCCGAACATCAGCCAGTACACCGCGGCGTTGAGCAGCGGCGTGATCACCTGCCAGAGCTGACCCAGCACGGAGTTCGAGTACTTCGACAGGTTCCGCGAGGTCGCGTAGGTGACGATGAAGTGCCGTCTCTGCCACAACTGGCGCAGATAGACGGGAAGGGCGGGTCGCGCGATGGAGCGACGCAGCCCGTGACGCTCGGCGAATGCGGCCAGCGACTCCCCCTTCATCGGGGTGGCGCCGCCCCGGCCGCCCGCCTGGGCGTCCGCGACCGCGGATTCCGGCTGGCTCATGGCAAGGACTCTATTGGATATGGCTGGTAGGGACGCCCCCGATGGTGATCCGTTGCGCTCCTGTAGGGAGACTGATACGACGGCCACCTTCGTCGGGCACTGGACGACTGGGACAAAGGTAGCCCACCTCCGGGCGGGCTGCGGATCTCGCCGGGGTCAGGTCGACGAGCCCGATGGTCGCTTTCGTAGCCTCATGTCGCGTGTGGAGTCAGGTGACCGGTTATTTAAAAGTTGGGTAACAGCGCAGATCATATTCCTATGCGTGTGACGTCCGGCAGACGTCCACGTGACCGAACTGCAATGATCCGGATACAAGCTGGTGGGCGCGGGGGCACCTGACCCCGTCGACCAGCGAGGTGTAATCGATGTCACGTTCGTTCGCCGTACCGGAGGGCGTTCCCCTGGCCTGCCCGCGGCCGTCCTCCGGTACGAGCCCGCACGGCCGGGGCGCCTCCCGGCCGCGCACCGGCGACCCCGCCCGTCCGCCCCGGCCCCGCCCGAGCGGGCCGCGGCCGACGCCGGCGGGCCGTACGGCGAGCGCGTGGCGGGCCGTGCCCGGGCGCCCGGGGGAGACGGGAGCGGTGGACGACCGGCGCCGGGGCGCCGTCCGGGCGAGCGGGAGGGGCCGCCCGCGATGCGCGTGATCAGCGGTGCCCGCATCCTCTCCGGCGCGGTGATGTTCGCGCTGCTGGTCTCCTGCGGCGGGGGCGGCGCGGGGTCCACGCCCGGCTCCACCCCGGACCTCACGGTGCGCATGCGCATCGGCGAGCCGCAGAACCTCCTGATCCCCGGCAACACCAAGGAGACCGAGGGTGACGAGGTGCTGGCCGCCCTCTTCACCCCGCTCGTCGGCTACGACGAGGACAAACGGCCGGTGGAGAAGGCCGCCGAGTCGATCACCTCGTCCGACAACCGGGTCTGGCGGATCACCCTGAAGCCCGGGTTCACCTGGCACAACGGCGAGCCCGTGGTGGCGCAGAACTACGTCGACGCCTGGAACTACGTCGCCAACCAGGAGCACGCCCAGGCCGGCAACCACTTCTTCTCCCGCATCCTGGGCTACTCCGCGCTCAACCCGGGCCGCGGCGAGCGGCCGGTCACCGACCGGCTGCGCGGCCTGCGGGTGATCGACGACCGCACCTTCGAGGTCACCCTCGCCGAGCCGTTCTCCCAGTTCAAGGCGATGCTCGGGTACACCGCCTTCTACCCGCTGCCGAAGGCCGCGTTCGGCCCGGACGGCAAGATCACGCCCGAGTACGGCCGGCAGCCGATCGGCCAGGGCCTGTTCAAGATGGACCGGCCGTACCGCAAGGGCGTCGACGAGACCATCGACCTGTCGGTGCACGAGGGCCACCCCGGGCCCAAGCCGAAGTTCCGCCGGCTGCAGTTCCGGGTGTACCAGAGCCTGGAGAAGGCCTACGAGGACCTGCTGGAGGGCAGGATCGACATCATGGACCAGCTGCCGGTCTCGGTGCTCGGCAGCGCGCGGGCGCGGCTCGGCGAGCGGTTCATCGACCTGCCGGACGCCGGGATCGGCTACATCGGCACCCCGCTCAAGTACAACAAGGTCTACAGCGACCCGCGGGTCCGCAAGGCGATCTCGATGGCGATCGACCGCAAGTCGATCGCCGAGGAGGTGTTCTACGGCAGCCGGGTGCCCGCCGACGACTTCATCAACCCGGCGATCGAGGGCTACCGGCAGGGCGTGTGCGGCGAGCCGTGCACCTACGACCCGGCCAAGGCCCGGCAGCTCTACCACGAGGCGAACGGGCCGAAGAAGATCGAGCTCGGCTACAACAGCGACGGCGGCCACCGCGAGTGGGTGGAGGCGGTCGGCGAGGACCTGCGGCGCAACCTCTCGGTCGAGGTCACGGTCAGGGCCTTCCCCAAGTTCGGCACGATCCTCGACCAGCTCGACGCGAACAAGTACGGCGGGCTGTTCCGCATGGGCTGGGTGATCGACTACCCGTCGGCGGAGAACTACCTCACCCCGGTGTTCTCCACCGCCGCGATCGCCCACGGCCAGAACTTCGGCGGCTACTCGAACAAGCGGTTCGACGAGCTGATCAAGAAGGGGGACGCGGCGCGCACCCCCGAGGAGGGCCTGAAGTACTACCAGATGGCCGACGACATTCTCATCCAGGACATGCCGTACATCCCGGTGTACTTCTACCGGCTCAACGCGGCCTACTCCCACCGGGTGAAGAACGTGCAGATCAACCTGCGCAACCACGTCGACTGGCTGTCGGTGGAGCCCGCCTGACGGCGCGGGTCCGGCCCGGCCGGCGGGCCGGCCGCGCCTCCGGCCGGCCCGCGCGGCACGCGGGCGGGGCGGCCTAGCCGGCGTGGACCGCGGGCGAGAGCCGTACGTGGGCGCCGGGCGGCAGGCCGAGCCGCTCGGCCGCGTCCCCGGAGTTCACCGCGAGCGCGACCAGCCCGGCCGAGTCGGCGAACGCGACCACGTCGCCGGGCGGCACCGCGGCGAACGTCTCCCGGTACGGCACGGACAGCTGGCGGCGGCCGAGCTGCACCGCGAGCGTGTCGCCGTTGCGCACGCCGAGCGCGGCCAGGTCGTCGGCCTTGATCGACAGCTGCACGTTCCCGTAGTGGTCGACGGAGAGCACCTCGCCCTCGACCGCGCCGTCCCGCACCCGCGAGGTCGGCTCGGGCAGCACGACGAGCCGGTCCACCGGCAGCTCGGGGCCGACGTCGGTCAGCGGGCGCCCCCGGGCCAGGTGCGCGGCGACCGGGGCGAAGATGTCCCGGCCGTGGAAGGTCCGGGAGACCGGGGTGAGGAACAGCTCCTCGTTGGTGAGCTCGTACGCCGCATCCGCGCCGCCCACCGCGTGCACGGCCCACGACAGCAGCCCGTTGTCCGGCCCGACGAACACGCGCCCGCCCGCGCGCACCGCCACCGCGCGCCGTGCCGTACCGACGGCGGGGTCGACGACCGCGACGTGGATGCCTTCGGGGAGGTACGGCACGGTCTGGGCGAGCACCGCCGCGCCGCGCCGGACGTCCCCGGCCGGGATCATGTGGCAGACGTCGATGATGCGGCTCTCCGGCGCGATCTTGATGATCACCCCGTGGCACGCCGCCACGAAACCGTCTTCCAGCCCGTAGTCAGTGAGCATCGTGATAACAGAGGTCACAGCTCGCGACACTACGGCGTGATCCACGCGGTGAACAGCTTTTGTCCGCGGCTTGTCGGCGGCCGGTCGCCCGGGCGGCGGCCGCCCTCCGGCACACGCTTTCCGATCTGCGACGGAATCCGGAAACGTCCGTGTCGCCGCCTATGCTGAACGCGTCAGGTGTTTTGCCACCGTTTGTCGGCCGGCGGGTCCGGGACGTGGATCCCATTACCATTGCCTGGGGCCGCCCGCACACGGTGTGATCACCACCGTGGCGTGACCATCGTGCGCCTCACCCCGAGGAGGAGAGCATGGACACCGCACCGGCCGGCGGTGACAGGGCCGCCGCCGACCCGGGCCCGCGGACGCCGCCCACGCCCGCCGGGCGCGAGCTCTCCGACCGCGAGCGGCGCATCCTCACCTTCGAACGCCAGTGGTTCCGCTACGCGGGCGCGAAGGAACGGGCGATCAAGGAAACGTTCGACATCTCCGCCACCCGCTACTACCAGATCCTCGCCGAGCTGATCGACCGGCCCGAGGCGATGGCCTACGACCCCATGCTGGTCAAACGCCTGCGCCGGCTGCGCGCCGCCCGGCAGCGGGAGCGCGCCGCCCGCCGCCTCGGCGCCGCCCCCGACGGCGACCGCACCTGGAAATGATCCGGGAAACCGGTTAGACAGGGGATCGGCCGCAGCGACCCGGGATCCGGGGGTGAGGGAGATGGGCGCGGACATGGAACGGTTCGGCGTGCGCACCGCGACCGGCAGGGCGGCGCTCGAGGCGCTGCTCGCCGACCCCGCGGGCGCGGTGATCGCCTCGGACTTCGACGGCACGCTCTCGCCGATCGTGGCCGACCCGGCCGCGGCGTACATCCACCCCGACGCCCCGGCGGTGCTCGCCGGGCTCGCCCGCACGGTCGCGGGCGTGGTGATCGTCACCGGCCGTCCCGCCGCGCAGGCGATCGAGCTGGGCCGCCCGCCGGGTGGCGAGGTGGGGCTCGCCGACGTGCCGGGGCTCGTGGTGCTCGGCCAGTACGGCGTGGAGCGCTGGGAGGACGGCCAGGTCACCGCGCCGCCCCCGCCGCCCGGCCTCGACCGGGTGCGGGCCGCGCTGCCCGGGCTCGCCGCGGGCTTCCCGGGCGCGCGCATCGAGGACAAGGGCCGGGCGCTCGCCCTGCACACCCGCGGCTGCGCCGACCCGCAGGGGGCGCTGCAGGCGCTCGCCGACCCGGTGGCGAAGCTCGCCGCGGAGACCGGCCTGCACGTGGAGCCCGGCCGCATGGTGCTCGAGCTGCGCCCGCCGGGCATGGACAAGGGCGTGGCGCTGTCGGCGTTCCTCGCCGAGCGCGGCGCCCGCTCGGTGCTGTTCGCCGGTGACGACCTCGGCGACCTCGCCGCGTTCGACGCGGTGCACCGCGGCCCGGTCCCGGGCGTGGCGGTGTGCAGCGGCTCGGCCGAGGTGACCGCGCTGCGCGACAAGGCCGACATCGTGGTCGACGGCCCGGCCGGGGTCGTCGGCCTGCTGCGCGCCCTCGCCGCCGCCCTGGCCGCCCGCTGACGCGCCGCCGTACGGCACGGCCCTCCGTCAGGCGAGCGCGGCGAGCTGCTCGGCGAGCCACTGCCGGGGCGGCAGCGCGGTGGCGGCCGCGGCGAGCCGGCGGCCGCGCTTGAGCCGCTCGTCCTCGGGCATGGCGAGCGCCTCGTGCAGCGCCGCGGCCGTGCCGGACACGTCGTACGGGTTGACCATGATCGCGTCCGGGCCGAGCTCGGCGGCGGCGCCCGCCTCGCGGGAGAGCACGAGCACGCACCGCGGCGACAGGATCGGCCCCTCCTTGGCCACCAGGTTCATGCCGTCCCGGATCGGGTTGACGAGCAGCACGTCGGCGAGCCGGTACGCGGCGAGCGACCGCGGATAGTCGTCGTGCACGTCGAGGATGATCGGCTCCCAGTCCTCGGTGGCGTACTCGTCCTCGATCTGCTTGGCGCAGCGCATCACCGCCGCGGTGTACTCGCGGTACTCGGGCAGGTCGTGCCGCGAGGGGTAGGCGAACGCCAGGTGCACCACCCGGCCGTGCCACTCCGGGTGGTCGTGCAGGAACTCCCGGTAGGCGAGCAGGCCGCGCACGATGTTCTTCGACGGCTCGGTCCGGTCGACGCGCACGATCAGCCGCCGGTCCCCGACCGCCTCCCGGATCGCGTGCAGCCGCGCCTCGACGTCCGGCTCGCCCGCCCGGGCGAGCAGCGCGCCGCCGTCCACCCCGAGCGGGTGCACGCCGATGCGCGTGGTGCGGCCCTCGTGGCGGACCGTGCGCGCCACCCGGTCCACGTCCGCGCCGAGCACCGCCTCGCAGCAGTCCATGAACGCGTTCGCCCAGCGCGCGGTGAGGAAGCCCGCGTGGTCCGCGCCGAGGATGCCGGCGAGCACCTCGCACGCCACGTCGTCGGGGAGCAGGGTGAAATATTCAGGCGGCGCCCACGGGGTGTGGGAGAAGTGCGCCACCCGCAGGTCGGGCCGCAGGGCGCGGAGCATCGCCGGGGTGAGCGTGAGGTGGTAGTCCTGCACCAGCACGCGCGCGCCGTGCGCGGCCTCCTCGGCGAGCGCCGCGGCGAACATCGCGTTGTAGTCCTGGTACGACTCCCACTCGCGGCGGAACCGCGCCCCGAACGACGGGGTGTTCGGGGTGTCGTAGAGCAGGTGGTGGACGAACCACAGCGTGGAGTTCGCCACGTCGTTGTAGGCGCGGTGGAACGTGGCCGGGGGGATGTCGAGCATGCGCAGCGGCCCGGTCGGATGCCCGGCGAGGTCGAGCCGCCCGCCCGGGGCCGCCCGCGCCGCGCCGCGGTCCCCGTCGGTGAGCGCGGCGCAGATCCACAGCGGCGGGTCGTCGTCCCCGAGCTGGGAGAGCCCGGAGACCAGGCCGCCGCCGCCGCGCCGCATGGTGAGCCCGCCGTCCGCGGACGGGGTGAACGAAACCGGCCCCCGGTTGGAGGCGACCAGGACCGTGTGCATCGTCCTGTGCATCGTCCGCTCCACTCGCTCGTGCCCCTCGCCGGCGGCTCCCCAAGCAAGCAGGCTAACCAAAGACGACCCGCGCCAATAGGATGACGGCGCGACGAGGCGCGCGATCACACGCCGATGGGAGTCTGCGAGATGGCGCTGGACGAGACGACCGAACACCTTGCCCGGGCGGCCGCGCGAGGGGATCAGCGTTCGCTCGGCGAACTGCTCGCCCGCATCGAGCCGGACGTGCTCCGGCACTGTCAGCGGCTGCTGCCGTACCCGCAGGACGCGGAGGAGGCGAGCCAGGACGCGCTGCTCGCGGTGGCCCGCAACATCGGGCGCTTCGAGGGCCGGGCGAAGTTCAGCACCTGGCTGCACATCGTGACCGCGAACTGCGCCCGCACCACCTACCGCAGCCTCAAGCGCCGGGCCTCCGAGCAGGCCGGGGAGCTGCCCGAGCAGCGGCCGGACCCGCACCGGGTGAGCGTGATCGCGGGCTCCCGGCTCGACCTGCTCGACGCGATGGAGGCGCTCGAGGCCGACAAGCCCGAACTCGCCCAGGCGCTGGTGTTACGGGACATCTGCCAGCTCGACTACGCCGAGGTCGCCGACCAGCTCGGCATCCCGCTCGGCACCGCCAAGTCCCGCATCCACCAGGCCCGCAAGTACGTGCAGTCCATGCTCGGCGAGGCGTACGGCTGAGCCGCCCGCGCGCCGGGCCGCGCCGCGGCCGGGCACGCCCGCGGCCGGTCACACTGTGTAATCGACCCCGGCGGGCGCACGGCGGCGCATCTCGACACGTGAGACACCCCATCGGCGCGGCGAGACCCCGTTGTACAGTCTTTATCGAGACCGGTGTGGTCTGGGCCGCACAGTGTGGTGTTGTCCGGTTGATTGCTGGTTTCCCCCGATCGTGGGCGGCAGGTGACGCCGATCACCGAGGGTGACCGCCCTGATCGATTCGCTCCGCGGAGGTCTCCGCGGGTACAACTGAAGACGCTCATCCAGAGGGGTGGAGGGACCGGCCCGATGAAGCCCCGGCAACCCTCCCGGTGCACTTCTCGCGAATCGCGAGGCCGCCCGGGACAGGTGCCAATTCCGGCCCACGGCCAAGGTGGTCGTGGGTGAAGATGAGGAGAAAGGCCTCGCTTTCATGGCGCTTGCAAGCACGGAATCCGTCAGCACGTCCACGTCCACGTCCTACGACTTCGGCCCGGCCGTCGGCCTCTCCTGTCGCGAATGCGGAGCCCTGTACGATCTGGGGCCCAATTTCGCGTGTATCGAGTGTTTCGGGCCACTCGAGGTGGCCTACCCCTGGAGCACCGGCCGCGAGCTCGCCGCCGACCAGGTCGGGGAGGCGCTGCGGGCGAGGATCGAGAGCGGGCCGGGCAGCATCTGGCGGTACGCCCCGCTGCTGCCGGTGCCGGCCGACGTGGCGACCAAGCCCAACCTCGCGCCGGGCTGGACGAAGCTGGTGAAGGCCGACAACCTCGCCAAGGAACTCGGGCTGCGCAGCCTGCACGTGAAGGACGACTCGGGCAACCCGACGCACTCCTTCAAGGACCGGGTCGTGGCGATCGCGCTCGAGGCGGCCCGCACCTTCGGGTTCCACACCCTGTCGTGCTCCTCGACCGGCAACCTCGCCGGCGCCGTCACCGCGGCCGCCGCGCGCGCCGGGCTCGACGCCTGCGTGTTCATCCCGGCGGGCCTGGAGGAGGCCAAGATCGTGATGGCCTCCGTGTACGGCAAGCGGCTGGTGGCGATCGAGGGCACCTACGACGACGTCAACCGGTTCTGCTCGGAGCTGATCGGCGACCCGATCGGCGAGAAGTGGGGGTTCGTCAACGTCAACCTGCGCCCCTACTACGCCGAGGGCTCCAAGACGCTCGCCTACGAGATCGCCGAGCAGCTCGGCTGGCGGCTGCCGGACAACGTGGTGATCCCGGTGGCCTCCGGCTCCCAGCTCACCAAGATCGACAAGGGCTTCCAGGAGCTGATCAAGCTGGGGCTCGTCGAGGAGAAGCCCTACAGGATCTTCGGCGCCCAGGCCGCGGGCTGCGCCCCGGTCTCGGCCGCGTTCAAGGCCGGCCACGACGTGGTCCGGCCGGTGCGGCCGGACACGATCGCCAAGTCGCTGGCGATCGGCAACCCGGCCGACGGGCCGTACGTGCTCGACATCGCCCGCCGTACCGGGGGCGCGGTCGAGGACGTGACCGACGAGGAGATCGTCGACGCCGTGCACCTGCTCGCCCGCACCGAGGGCATCTTCGCCGAGACCGCGGGCGGGGTCACCGTGGGCGTGCTGCGCAAGCTCGTCGCGGACGGCCGGATCGATCCCGACGCGGAGACGGTGGTGCTCAACACCGGGGACGGCCTCAAGACGCTCGACGCGGTGTCGGCCGGCGCCCGGCCCACCGCCACGATCCGCCCGTCGCTCGACGCGTACCGCGCCGCCTTCCCGGACAATTCCTGAAAGGTTTGCAATTATGGCTGTCTCAGTGCGGATTCCGACGATTCTCCGTACCTACACGCAGGGTGCCGCCGAGGTCACGGGCGAGGGCGCCACGCTTCGCGAGGTGCTGCAGAAGCTCGACGCGGACTACCCGGGGATCGGCGCCCGAATTCTGGATGACCAGGGCAGGATTCGCCGTTTTGTCAACGTCTATGTGGGCGAGGAGGACGTGCGTTTCGCCGACGGCCTCGACACCGCGACGCCCGACGGATCGTTGATCTCGATTATCCCGGCCGTGGCCGGCGGCTGACGCCCGGCGACGGCGTCGGTACGGCACGCGTCGTGGCGATACCTCGGTGTCGCCGGCGATACCGGCGCGTGCGAAACCGCACCGACGCCGGACCGGGCCGGTGAGGGATGACGCCCGCGTGCGGACGCCGCAACGCGGGCGTCTCGGCTTTTGTTCGCCCACGGCGTACGCTCGCTATCGCCGCCGAAGTTTGCGAAACGGGATACAAAATACGAATTCGCGGAGAGTTTCCGGTGTGCCGGGTGCAAATCGGTACGCCGGGCGGGAACGCCAAGCGTGAGTTTTGCGGTTGACTCTGTTGCCCCACGGCATGCCACAGGTATCGTCGAATGCGATCGACGCGTTCGGGAGGTTTCCCCGGCTTCCCGGATCGTCGGTCATGGGCCTCGCGGTGAAATGGGCGAGGTTCTGGCCCAGCAAGAGGAGTCGGAAAGTGGCGCAGGGCACCGTCAAGTGGTTCAACGCGGAGAAGGGCTACGGCTTCATCGCGGTAGACGGTGGTAAGGATGTTTTCGTCCATTACTCCGCGATCCTGATGGACGGGTACAAGTCGCTCGAGCAGGGGCAGCGGGTCGAGTTCGAGATCACGCAGGGCCAGAAGGGTCCGCAGGCCGAATCGGTGCGGCCGTTCTGACGCGAACTCACGACACGGCAAGGGCTCGGTCCCGCGGCGGCGACCGAGCCCTTTTGGGTCCCTCCGCAGGTGCGTCACAGGGCGTCGCGTCAAGGTGCGGGCAAAGGTGCTTGAGAGCCCTTTTGAGCGGCCTTTCGGGCACATATCTCCAGGTCGCAGGGCTTGCGCTTGCACTCGCGGGGGTAGAGTGCTAGACAGTTCGTTGGCACTCTCCTGTCGAGAGTGACAACCGGATCGAGGCGATGGGGCCTTGCCGAACCGCGCGAGTGGGGTCGCGGCCGAGGCAGGACCATGCCGTCGCGGGCGTCGGCTCGATCCGCTGCAAGCCACCCTCTGTCTGGGAGGTCTCAGCCTTATGGCAGCCAAGATGATCGCGTTTGACGAGGACGCCCGGCGCGGTCTCGAGCGCGGTATGAACCAGCTCGCCGACGCCGTGAAGGTGACGCTCGGCCCGAAGGGCCGCAACGTCGTGCTGGAGAAGAAGTGGGGTGCCCCCACGATCACCAACGACGGCGTGTCGATCGCCAAGGAGATCGAGCTCGAGGACCCCTGGGAGAAGATCGGCGCCGAGCTGGTGAAGGAGGTCGCCAAGAAGACGGACGACGTCGCGGGCGACGGCACCACCACCGCCACCGTGCTCGCCCAGGCCCTGGTACGCGAGGGTCTGCGGAACGTTGCCGCCGGTGCGAACCCGATGGCGCTGAAGCGCGGCATCGAGGCCGCCGTTGAGCGCGTGAGCGAAGAGCTTTCCAAGATCGCCAAGGACGTCGAGACCAAGGAGCAGATCGCCTCCACGGCCTCCATCTCCGCCGGCGACACCCAGATCGGCGAGATGATCGCCGAGGCGATGGACAAGGTCGGCAAGGAAGGCGTCATCACCGTCGAGGAGAGCAACACCTTCGGCCTCGAGCTCGAGCTCACCGAGGGTATGCGCTTCGACAAGGGTCTGATCTCGATGTACTTCGTGACGGACCCCGAGCGCATGGAGGCGGTCCTTGAGGACCCCTACGTCCTCGTGGTGAACGGCAAGATCTCGGCGAACAAGGACCTGCTGCCGCTGCTCGACAAGGTCGTGCAGGCCGGCAAGCCGCTGCTGATCATCGCCGAGGACGTCGAGGGCGAGGCCCTCGCCACCCTGGTCGTCAACAAGATCCGCGGCCTGTTCAAGTCCGTCGCGGTCAAGGCCCCGGGCTTCGGCGACCGCCGCAAGGCCATGCTCGGCGACATCGCCACCCTCACCGGTGGCCAGGTCATCAGCGAGGAGCTGGGTCTCAAGCTCGAGAACACCACCCTCGACATGCTCGGCCGCGCCCGCAAGGTCGTCGTCACCAAGGACGAGACCACGATCGTCGACGGTGCCGGTGACCCGCAGGAGATCGCGGGCCGCGTGAACCAGATCCGCGCCGAGATCGAGAAGACCGACTCCGACTACGACCGCGAGAAGCTGCAGGAGCGGCTCGCCAAGCTCGCCGGTGGCGTCGCCGTCATCAAGGCCGGTGCGGCCACCGAGGTCGAGCTCAAGGAGCGCAAGCACCGCATCGAGGACGCCGTCCGCAACGCGAAGGCGGCCGTCGAGGAGGGCATCGTCCCGGGTGGTGGCGTCGCCCTGCTCCAGGCCGGTGCCAAGGCCTTCGACAAGCTGGAGCTCTCCGGCGACGAGGCCACCGGTGCCCAGATCGTCAAGAAGGCCCTTGAGGAGCCGCTGAAGCAGATCGCCATCAACGCCGGCCTCGAGGGCGGCGTCGTGGTGGAGAAGGTCCGCAGCCTGCCGGCGGGCCAGGGCCTCAACGCCGCGACCGGCGAGTACGTCGACATGTTCGAGGCGGGCATCATCGACCCGGCCAAGGTGACCCGGTCGGCGCTGCAGAACGCCGCCTCGATCGCGGCCCTCTTCCTCACCACCGAGGCCGTCATCGCCGAGAAGCCGGAGAAGGAGAAGGCCGCGGCCACCCCGGGTGGCGGCGACATGGACTTCTGAGTCCCTTCCATCTCCCGATCAGCACCCATCGGGCAAAGGGGGCGGTCCGCACGGGCCGCCCCTTTCCTGTTGCCCGGGACGGCCCTCGGCGGGCCCGGGGGGTACGGCACGCCGCGGCGGCCTGCGGGCTAGACCGCGAGCGGCGCGGGCAGCGGGCGGGTGTGCAGCACGGTGAGCGAGGTGACCGCCCGGGTGAGCACGACGTAGAGCCGGGTGAGGCCGCGCGGCTCGGCCTCGGCGATCTCGGCGGGCTCGACCACGATCACGTGGTCGTACTCCAGACCCTTGGCGAGCGTGGCGGGCACGACCACGACCCGGCCGTCGGCGCCGCCGTCCGGGCCGAGCGGCGCGTACGGCACGCCGTCGAGCGCCGCGCACACGGCGGGCACGGCCGCGTCGGCGGCGATGACGCCGATCGAGCCCTCGCGGGCGAGCGCGGCCCGCACCGCGTCCGGCAGCGCCTCGGCGAGCATGGCGGCCGGCCGTACCGTGAGCGATCCGGCGCCGGGGCGCAGCGAGCGCGGCGCGGCGAGGCCGGGGGCGATCGCGGGGAGCAGGCGGGCGGCGAAGTCGAGCACCTCCCGGGGCACCCGGAAGCCCACGACCAGCTCGGTGACCTCGCCGCCGGCGACGCCGAGGTGGCCGAGCACCTCCTGCCAGGACCGGGCCGACCAGGGCGTGGTGCCCTGCGCGAGGTCGCCGAGCACGGTCGCCGACCCGGCGCGGCACCGCCGCCCGATGGCGCGCAGCTGCATCGGCGAGAGGTCCTGGGCCTCGTCCACCACGATGTGGGCGAGCGACGGGGTGCGCTCGATGAGGTCGGCGAGCTCGTCGAGCAGCGCCGCGTCCGCGGCCGTCCACCGGGCGGACCGCGCCGACCGGTACGGCCTGCGCCACAGCAGCCGCTCCCGCTCGGCCGCGGTGAGGTCGTTCCGTGCCGCGGCGGCGAGGAAGTCCGGGTCGGAGTAGAGGCGGAACAGCACCTGCTGCGGGGTGAGCCTCGGCCAGATGCGGTCGAGCAGCCGCCTGACCGGCTGGGACCGGGCGACCGCGTCCTGCACCCGGTCGTCGGGGGCCTCGCCGCGGCGCTCCATGCGGACGAGCACCTCGTGGGCGAGCCGCTGGGCCAGGGCGGCGCGGCCGGGGCCGTACCGGCCGGTGCCGCGCAGCGAGGCGACGATCTCGCTCACCTCGTAATCGGCGACCCGGTAGCGGCTCGCGCCCTTGGTGTAGACGAGCCCCTCCTCCGGTTTGGTGACGTGCGCCCACAGCGCGCGGCGGAGCACCGCGGCCATGCGCGCGTCGCCCTTGATCGCCGCGGTCTCCGGGTCCTCGTCGGCGACGTTCCCGGTGGCGCCGAGCAGGTCGGCCACGGTGGTCTGCTCCACGGTGACCTCGCCGAGCGCGGGCAGCACCGCGGAGATATAGCCGAGGAAGGCCCGGTTCGGGCCGACGATCAGCACCCCGTCGCGCTGCAGCCGCTCGCGGTGGGTGAACAGCAGGTAGGCGGCGCGGTGCAGGCCGACCGCGGTCTTCCCGGTGCCGGGCGCGCCCTGCACGCAGACGGTGCGGCCGAGGTCGCGGCGGACGATCTCGTCCTGGTCGGGCTGGATGGTGGCGACGATGTCGCGCATCGGGCCGGTGCGGGGCCGCTCGATCTCCTCGGTGAGGATGCGCGAGGTGCCGAGGGGCTCGCCGCGGTCGAGGTGCTCGTCCTCGTACGCGGTGAGTTCCCCGCCGCGGTGGCCGAACCGGCGGCGCAGCCGTACCCCCATCGGGTCGGCGGGCCCGGCCTGGTAGAACGCCCGGGAGACCGGCGCCCGCCAGTCGATCACGAGCGGGCGGCCGGAGCCGTCGTGCACGTGCCGCCGGCCGACGTGGATCGTGTGCGGCAGGTCGTCGTCGGCCGATCGGTCGAGGCGGCCGAAGAACAGCGGGGTGTCCGGGAGGTCGGCGAGGGCGGCGATGCGCTGGTCGAGGGCGTGCCGCAGGATCTCCTGGGACACCCAGTCGCCCGCGGCGTCGGGGGAGAGGGACTCGGCGTGTTCGCGCATGGCGCGCAGCGCCGCCCGGGCGGCGGCGAGGTGGGCGCGTTCGGCGGCGAGTACGTCGTCGCCGGACTCCTCGGCTATGTCAGGCGCGAGCCGGTGCGCGGGCATGGGAAGGCCTCCAGGTTCTCGTCGGACGGTCGTCGGTGCGTGCCTGCGGGCACGCGACAGGGCGCGTGCGCGGGCACGCCGCGGACGTGCGCGGGCACGCGGGTGATCACGTGCGTGTCGCGGCCGTACGGCGGCCGCGCGCCAGGAGGTCGGTGGTACGGCGAGGCCCGGATCTCCACCGGGCAGGCGACCCCAGGCCGGACCACGGGGCCGGACGATCCGGCCGGAAGAACAGGGTCCGGCGAACCGAGTGGTGCAGCGGGCACCGGCCAGAGGGCCGGGGCGGGTTCCGCCGGTCGTACGCGCGCGGCGGGCACCCGGCCGTGGCGGACGGGCCAGGCAGTCTACCCCCGGTGATCCGCGCGCTCAACACGGTTCACGGCCGGGCGGGCCGGTGGGCCGCCGGGCGGACCGGGGTTCCCGTGCCGCGGATCGGCGGATGACGGCGCCGGGACATCGTTGTTGCGTTGATTCCATGTGAGTGGAATCAGCGGTATTTTCGGCCTGTGACACCGATCTTTGGCACACCGGACGGGCGCGCCGACGACCTGCCGGAGACGATGCTCGAGGCCCGGGCCGAGGGCATGTCCGGCACGGCCGGCGGCGGGCGCGGCGTGCCGGGGGGCGGGGGCGTGTGGGTGTCACCGGTCATCCCCACCGTGGCGAACCTGCTGCTCGCCGCGCTGTGGGGGCTCTCGGTGTTCGCCGGATGGGGGCTTGAGGCGTTCTGCTCGGCGGAGGAGGAGTCCGAGGCGTGCCGGGAGCGTCTCGGGTCCGTGCCGTTCGGGTCCGCCGTCTTCGCGGTGACCGCGGCGCTGTGCACCGCCGGTGCCTGGCTCGGTCCGGTCGCGCGCCGCGACCCGAGCCGGTTCGCGATGCTGATGACGGCGGCCCTGATCTGCTGGCTCGTCGCCGAGGGCGTGCTGTTCGTCGGGGGCGTGCTCGATCAGCACGCTGGATGATCCGCTTCGCCGGAAGGCGGACGTCGTCCGTGATTCGCCTGAATGATCCGGGTATGTCGGCAAACGGGCAACTAGGGGGTCATGACAGCGAGGGGGGTGACGAGGTTGGTGACGGTTCGCGGCATCTCGTGGAGCTGATCCTCCCGAGGTGAACGGGAGGGGGCGACGTGCCCGCGGTCAGTCACCCGCGAGCACGTCGTCCGCATCGACGATCCGGTAGGCGTACCCCTGCTCGGCGAGGAACCGCTGCCGGTGCGCCGCGTACTCCTGGTCCTTGGTGTCCCGGCTCACCACCGCGTAGAACCGCGCCCCGCCGCCGTCCGGCTTGGGCCGCAGCACCCGGCCGAGCCGCTGCGCCTCCTCCTGGCGCGACCCGAACGTCCCCGACACCTGGATGGCGACCGTCGCCTCGGGCAGGTCGATCGAGAAGTTCGCCACCTTCGACACCACGAGCACGGGAATCTCCCCCTCGCGGAACGCCTGGAAGAGCCGCTCCCGCTCGCGCACCGGCGTCTCACCCTTGATCACCGGCGCGCCGAGGTGCCGCCCCAGCTCGTCGAGCTGGTCGATGTACTGCCCGATCACCAGCACCCGCTCGCCCGCGTGCCGCCGTACCAGGGCCTCGGCGACCCGCGTCTTCGACGGCGTGGTGGCGCAGAACCGGTACTGGTCGTCCGGCTCGGCCATGGCGTAGGCGAGCCGCTCCTCGTCGGAGAGGGTGACCCGCACCTCGACGCAGTCGGCCGGGGCGATCCAGCCCTGGTTCTCCATCTCCTTCCACGGCGCGTCGTACCGCTTCGGCCCGATCAGGGAGAACACGTCCCCCTCCCGGCCGTCCTCGCGCACCAGCGTCGCGGTGAGCCCGAGCCGCCGCCGCGCCTGCAGGTCGGCGGTGCGGCGGAAGATCGGGGCGGGCAGCAGGTGCACCTCGTCGTAGATGATCAGCCCCCAGTCGCGGGCGTCGAACAGCTCCAGGTGCCGGTAGACGCCCTGCCGCCTGGTGGTCATCACCTGGTAGGTGGCGATCGTGACCGGCCGGATCTCCTTACGGGTGCCGGTGTACTCGCCGATCTCGTCCGCGGTGAGCGAGGTACGGCGCAGCAGCTCCTGCTTCCACTGGTGCGCGGATACAGTATTCGTCACCAGGATCAGCGTGGTCGCCTGGGCGCGCGCCATCGCCGCCGCGCCGACGATCGTCTTGCCCGCGCCGCACGGCAGCACGACCACGCCCGACCCGCCGTCCCAGAACGCGTCCGCGGCCTCGCGCTGGTAGTCGCGCAGCCGCCAGCCGTCCTCCACCAGGGCGATCGGGTGGTGCTCGCCGTCGACGTATCCGGCCAGGTCCTCGGCGGGCCAGCCGAGCTTGAGCAGCGCCTGCTTGAGCGTGCCCCGCTCGGACGGGTGCACCGCGACCGTGTCGTCGTCGAGCCGCTGCCCGAGCAGCGGCTTCACGCTCCTGGCGCGCAGCACCTCCTCGAGCACGGCCCGGTCGGTGGTGGTGAGCACCAGGCCGTACGACGGGTGCTTCTCCAGCCGTAGCCGGCCGTACCGGGACATCGTCTCGGCGACGTCCACCAGCAGCGCGTGCGGCACCGGGTAGCGGCTGTAGCTGAGCAGCGCGTCGACCACCTGCTCGGCGTCGTGCCCGGCGGCGCGGGCGTTCCACAGCGCGAGCGGGGTCACCCGGTAGGTGTGCACGTGTTCGGGGGCGCGCTCCAGCTCGGCGAACGGCGCGATCGCCCGGCGGCACTCGTCGGCCTTGGGGTGGCCGACCTCCAGCAGCAGGGTCTTGTCCGACTGCACGATCAGCGGGCCATCGTTCACGGGGCGCTCCCGAATCCTGTCGCGACCATGGCGGGCCGGCGGCGCATGCCCGACGGCCCGCCCGGGGTTCCGGTGCCCGCCGAGGCCACGTCCGCGTCGTGCCCGCCGGGGGTGCAGGTCCGGTACGGCTCGCGCCGACGGCACCGTCTTCTATCCAACACGACCGGCGGGCGTTTCCGTCCCCACCTGCGCGAACGGCCGACCGGCCCGGCGGCCCGGTCAGGCCCCGGTGATCGCGAGCGAGATGCCGAAGACGAACAGCGCGGCGATCAGGCCGACGTTGATGCCGACCGCGACCCACGCCCACCTGAGCAGGCCGCGCGCGGTCTCCGGCTGGGTGTCCACCTTGCTGAGCGCGATGCCGGAGAGGATCGCGCCCGCGATGCCGCCGAGCGAGACGTAGCAGCTCAGCGCGAGCACGATGGTGATGACGAGCGCGATGATCGCGTGGGTGCGCAGGCCGTCGTTGCGCGGCGGGGGCGGGTACGGCTGGCCGTACCCGGGCGCGCCGTAGGCCTGCTGGTCGACGCCGTACGCCGCCTGGTCGTAGGCGTTCTGCCACCCCGGGGCCGCCTGCCCCGGCTGCGCGTACCCGGGGTCGGCGTACCCGGGCTGCGCGTAACCCTCCTGGCCGTAGCCGGGCTGTCCGTAGCCCTGGTCGTACCCCGGCTGCGCGTAGCCCTGGTCGTACCCGGGCTGCGCGTAACCCTGGTCATAGCCCGGCTGCCCGTAGCCCGGCTGGTCGTATCCGGATCCCTGCGGGTAGGGGTTCGGCCCGGGGCTCTGCCATTCCCGCGGATCCGATCCCGGCTGATATCCGCCGTGGCTCACGTCTGCTCTCGCTTCACTGGCCGGTACCGATACGGCAACACATACCATCATTCATCGTTTTCCGCCGACATGGCGGATACGCCGGTGATCCGGTGCACGGCGAACCGGTGGACCGCGGCGCGGGTCCGGTCGTACGCGGTGAGCTGCCCGCCCTCGAGCCGCGCGGGCTCGACGATCCGGCTCGTGGCGCGCCCCTGCGAGTCGAGGTACCCGATCCACACCCGCGACCCGCGCCGGATCGCCTCCTGCAGTACGGCGAGCGTGGTCGCCACCGGCGAGCGCGGCGGCTCGCCCTCGGGCGCCTCGCCGTGGCGGAGCGCCGCCGACCGCGCCTCGTCCCCGGCCCGCATCGCCCGCACCACGGCCTCGGCCACGTGCGGCTCCGGCACGGCGGCCGGCGGCGCCGTGCGCGGCGCGGCCCCCGGCTCGGCCCGGCGCGCGTCCGCCCGCGACACGAGCACCGCGCCTTCGGCCGACTCGGCGACCGGCGCGTACCCCATCGCCCGCAGCGAGTCCACCAGGGCGGCCCGCGCGGTCCGCGAGATGATCACGGTGGGGGCGATGCGCCGCAGCCGCAGCGGCGCCGCCCGCCGGTCGGCCATCACCTCGTCGAGCACCGCCGGGTCGTCGCACCGCACGTACGCGCTCGCGGTCCCCACCCGGATGCGGCCGTGCCGCCGGGCCACGTCGGCCACCAGGTAGCGCAGCGGCTGCGGCACCGGGGTGGCCGAGTGCCGTTCCAGCAGGGCGAGCAGCTCGTCCGCGCCCTGCCCGGCGTCCAGCGCCCGCCGGATCGACGTCTCGGTGAACCGGTACACGGTGGCCCCGCCCTTCGACTCCACGTCGGCGGCGAGCGCGAGCCACCGGCCCAGCTCGGTGGTGAGCGGGCCGGGCGCGACCGCGGTGAGGTCGCCCTGGAGCAGCACGTGGTCGACCGGCTCGGGCAGCAGCGGGGCGAGCGCCGCGGCCGCCCGCTCCGGGCCGTCGGCGAGCAGCGCCCGGCCGTGCCCGGAGAGCGCGCCGAGGCCGGTGACGCCGAGCCGTTCCGCCTCGCGCAGGGCGAACTCGGCGAACCGGTCCCGGTACGGCCCGCGCCGCCGCGGCCGTTCCCAGTCGAGCCGGGCGAGCACCGCGTCCCGGCCTGCGGCGAGGCCGGGTTCGGCGGCGGCGAGCACGGCGAGCACGGCCGTGCGCACCTCGGCGGCGGCCGGGCGCCGCAGGTCGGGGTGGAGCGCGTTGAGCGGCCGGTCCCGGTCGTCGCGGTCGCCGACGAGGCCGGGGGCGCGCTCGGTGGCGAGCCACGCCGCGGCGAGCAGCGCCCAGCGGTCCGCCTGCGGCTTGATCCGCCAGAGGTCGTACGCCGGGGTGGGCAGCCACTCGCCCTCGACCGACCCGCCGGAGCCGATCAGCCCGGCCGCGTAGGCGACCTCCACCACGAACGCGGCGTCCGGCTCGGGCAGGTCGAGCAGGCCCGCGGTGCGCCGCAGGTCCCGCACCGCGAGGCCGCCGGAGCGCAGCACGCCGGGCGGGTCCACGCCCCAGTGCTCACACAGCTCCTCCACGTGCCGGGTGAGGGTGAACGCCTGCCCGGCGGCGGTGCGGTCGACGAGCGCGGGGTCGCGCCGCCGGCCGTCGAGCGCGGCGGGCCGGTGCCGCAGCTCGCGGTGCACCCGGCCGCCGCGCAGGGCGAGCGCCACCTCGCGCGGCAGGGTCACGGTGTCCGCGCCGGTGGCGGCGAGCAGTCCGTGGGCGAGCAGCTCGTCCATGGGGCTGCGGGCGGTCGCCGCCCGCACCTCGCGGCGCGCGTTCGGCACCTGGCCGGTGGCGGGCCCCCAGGTGAGCGCCTCCAGCGCCGCCCGGGCCCGCGGGGAGACCGCGGCCACCACGCGCTCCACCACCGCGGGGTCGGCGAGCAGCGCGGCGAGGCGCTCGCGGGCCGTGCCGCGGGCCTCCTCGTCGGCAGCAGGGGCGTAGGGGCGCAGGTCGTCGAGGATGCCGGCCAGATGCTCGGGCGGGTGGTGCCGGAACGCCTCGGCGGCGGGTGGGCCGAGCCCGGCGGGCGGCTCGAGCGCCTTGTCCACCCCGGGCGCGAGGCGCAGCTCGTCGTCCGGCCCGTAGACGAGGGCGAGCGTGCGCAGCCGGTCCACGGTCCGCCGCAGCGCATCGTCGAACCCCGCGTCGTCCGGGGCGAGCGCGCGGCCGACCGTCTCCGCCAGGCGCGGGTACTCGGCCGTCCCGCCCAGCACCAGCAGCGTCTCGAGCACGGCGAGCGCGAACCGGTCGAGCCGGTCGAGCGCGCGGCCGATCGCGGACGGCGTCGCCGCCCGCGCGGCGAGCGCCTCCAGGTGCGCGGGCACCGGGGTGATCAGCTCGGGGCGCGTGGTGACCAGGGCCCGCAGCTCCTCGTCGGTACGGCCACGCAGCCAGGCGGCGAACTCCCCGGTCATCCCCTCAATCGTAGGGACGCGCACCGACGGCCGCCCCGCCGCGAAACCGCGGAAGCACGCGCGGTGACGTTTCGCTGCGGTGGCCGGGACCGGGACCGCCGGCCGTTCCCGGACGGAAACCGCGAAAGGCGGGACAGCGGAAAAGCCGTGCAAACACCCCGGCGGGTCACGGCCGGAACGGGAACCGGCCGTCTTTCCGCCCGGCGTCGGGGAAGCACACCGGGGAGCACGACGGAGAGCGCTGCGGCGAGGCGCGCCGTCGCCGTGCCGCTCGCCGTACCCGGGGTTCGCGACGGGCGGAGGGCCCGGTCACTTCGCCGATACGGGTTAGGCCAATCGCCTCGGGATTTGGCATGCTTCAAGTGTGGGGAGATCGGTGGGATTCGACCTTGACCTGACGCTGGCGGACACGCGCAGGGGCATCGCGGCGACCTACGACTGGCTGTCCGAGCGGCTCGGCGTGTTCATCGACAGCGCGGTCGCGGTGAGCAGGCTCGGTCCGCCGCTCGAGACCGAGCTGGCGAACTGGCTGCCGCCGGAGGAGGTCCCCGCGGCGGCGGACCTGTTCCGCGGCAAGTACGCCGAGATCGCCGTGCCCGCCACCACCCCGATGGAGGGCGCCGCCGAGGCCGTCGACGCGGTACGGCGAGCCGGCGGCGGGGTCATCGTCGTCACCGGGAAGCACCCCGACCTTGCCCGCCGTACCCTGCGCCACATCGGCATCGACGTGGACGCGGTGGCCGGGATGGTGTTCGGCGCGGCGAAGGGCTCGGCGATCGCCGAATTCGGCGCGCAGGCCTACGTCGGAGACCACATCGCCGACATCGAGGCGGCGCGGGCGGCCGGCGTGGTGAGCGTCGCGGTGGCCACCGGACCCTACACCGCCGACGAGCTTCGTGATCACGGGGCGGACGTCGTGTTGCCGGACTTGGCGGCGTTCGCCGCGTGGTACGACGAGTGGCGGGTTCGCGAAATAGGAACGGTTTCGACGGTCACCTGAGCTTTCAGGTGGGCATAACCTACTTCCATTCATCTCCACGACTGTCTGAACGAGGTCACCCCTGTGCCGACTGGCAAGGTCAAGTGGTACGACCCCGAAAAGGGTTTCGGTTTCCTCACCCGCGACGACGGCGGTGAGGTGTTCGTGCATTCCTCCGCACTCCCCAAGGGCGTCGAGACGCTCAAGCCCGGGCAGCGAGTGGATTTCGGCGTGGCGGAGGGCCGACGCGGACAGCAGGCGCTTTCGGTCCGAATCGTGGAGGTACCGTCCGTCCGCAAGGCCAAGGCCAGGCGGAAGAAGCCCGACGAGATGGTGGTGATCGTCGAGGACCTGATCAAGCTGCTCGACGAGATCTCCACCTATTACCGCAAGGGCAAGCACCCCGACGCGCAGCACTCCAGGAAGATCGCCGCGGTGCTGCGCGCGGTCGCCGACGACATCGAAGGCTGATCCCCCGGTCCGCCCCGGCCCCGGGTACGGCGAGGCCGGGCGACGGCCGCCCCGACGCGTGCCGGCCGCTCATCCGTGCGGACGGGTGAGCGGCCGGGTGTCCCCGGCCCCGGAGCCGGCGTCCCCTGGATCGGTCCCGCCGTCCGCGGCCCGGCCGTCCGTCGCCGGTGCCGTATGCCCGCCGTACCCGGGACGGCCGCGCCGCCGTGCCGCGCGGGCCGCCCGCGCCCGGCGCGCCCGGGCGACCACCAGGTGGGCGAGGACCGCGACCAGCCCGGCCGCCATCACGCCGAGCCCGGCCGGGCCGTCGGCGAGGCCGGACAGCAGCAGCCCGGCGAGCCCGCCCGCCACCCAGCCGATCTGCAGCACCGACTCGACCACGCCGAACGTGGACGAGCGCACCTCCTCGGCGATCTCCCGCTGCACGATCGCGTCGAGCGCGAGCTTGCCGAGGTTCTGCGCGAACGCGGCCACGGCGGCGACCGCGACCGCCGTCCACAGCCCGAACAGGAAGGCCGCCACCACCGCGGTGACCGTGGCGAGCGCGAGCGTGCCGAACGAGATCAGCTCCGGCGACCGCCCGCGCATCCACGACGCCACCCCCGAGCTCACCAGCCCGCCCGCCCCGGCCGCGGCGGCGAGCACCGCGATGGTGACCTCGGTGGGCGGCCCCGGCAGGCCGTTCTCCTGGACCAGAAAGAGCAGGAAGAACAGCAGGAAGCCGGACTGCACCCGGGTGGCGATGTTCGCCTGCATCGCCTCGCTCACCACCGGGCCGACCGTGCGCAGCGTGCGCCACAGCTCCCGCCCGCGCCGCCGGCGCGGCCGCCCGTGCCCCGGCTCGGCGAACGCCACCGTCTCCCCGTCGGCCGGGTACGGCCCGGCCGCCTCGTCCGGGGCCTCGGCATCGTCCGCCGGGTCGTCCGGCGCGTCGACGTGCCGCGGCAGCCGTACCGCGGCCACGCCGCCGACGAGGAAGAGCAGCGTGGTGCCGCGCAGCACCCACTCGGGCCCGAGCCACGCCGCGAGCCCGGCCGCGACCGGCCCGGCCACGCCCGCCGCGACGAGCGCGAACAGCGTCACCCGTGCGTTCGCCCGCACCAGGGAGACGTCCGCGGGCAGCACGCTCGGCATGATCGCCGCCCGGGACACGTTGTACGCCTTCGACAACACGAGCACGGCGAGCGCCGCCGGAAAGAGCGTGACCGCGTCCGCCGGGCCGATCGCCGCGGCCATCGCCCAGCACAGCAGGCCGCGGGCGAACATCGTGCCCGCCATCACGTACCGCCGCCCGGAGCGGAACCGGTCGAGCACCGGGCCGACGAACGGCGCGACCACCGCGAACGGCGCCATCGTGACGAGCAGATAGAGCGCGACCTGGCCGCGCGCCTGGTTCACCGGAAGGCCGAAGAACAGCGTGCCCGCGAGCGCGACCGTGACCAGCGCGTCCCCCGCGCTGTGCGCCGCGGTGAGCTCGATGAGCCGCCCCAGCCCACTGCGGCCCGCCCCCTGCGCGTGGGTCAACCGGCGGGCCGCCCGCCCGGCGCCGCGCGCCGCCCGGCGGGTCGCGTCGACGGTGGTACGGCCGGCCCGGTAGCTCCTCCGGCAGGCCTCGGCGGTGGCCCGGGCGGTCGCCGCCGCCGCGCGCCGAACCCGCTGCCAGGCTCCGGCCATCGGATTCCCCCCTCGTCGGCCTTCGTCCTATCGCACCGGCTCGGTCCCGTCCGCTCGTGGCATGGGGGAAAATTGAACCGTGAGTCGTACCCGCACCCGAACCCCCGTCGCCGACCCGGCCTGCGTGGACGCCGTCGACCTGGCCCGGAAGGCGGCCGAGGAGATCGCCCGTCCGGGTGAGGTGGGCGAGCACCTGGGTTTCGACGTCGAAGGCGATCGCGTCATCACACATTACTTCGCCTGCCTGGACCGGGCCTACCGTGGGTGGCGGTGGGCCGTCACCGTGGCGCGCGCCGCCCGCGCCCGCCACGTCACCGTGAGCGAGACCGTGCTGCTGTCCGGCGAGGGCGCGCTGCTGCCGCCCACCTGGGTGCCGTGGAGCGAGCGGCTGCGCCCGGGGGACCTCGGGGTCGGCGACATCCTGCCCGCCCCGGCCGACGACGACCGGCTCGTGCCGGGCTACACGTCGGCCGACGACGAGTGCGACCACCAGATGATCTGGGAGCTCGGCCTGGGCCGGGCCCGCGTGCTCTCCGCCCACGGCCGTGACCTGGCGGTGCGCCGCTGGTACGGCGGCGACCACGGCCCGCACACCCCGATCGCCTACGCGGCCCCGGCGCAGTGCTCGACCTGCGGCTTCTACTGGCCGCTCGCGGGCTCGCTCGGGCACATGTTCGGCGTGTGCGCCAACGAGTACGCGCCGGACGACGGCCGCGTGGTCTCGGCCGACCACGGCTGCGGCGCCCACTCCGAGGCGGCCGTGCCGTCCCCGGCCACCGAGACCGCCCCGCCGATCCTCGACGACATGGGGTACGACCTCATGGACGAGCCCGACGAGCTGCGCGCGGGCGAGGAGGGCAAGCCCGGCGAGGACGAGGTGCCGCCGGGTTCGGTGGACGAGACCGCCTCCGAGCCGTTCGGCCATTCCTGACCCGAGAAGTGACGGCGGCGTCCGGCGGACCGGGCGTCGCCGTGTCGTTTGCCGGGCCGGCCGTACCGCCGGCCCCGTCACCAGGACCTTCGACAGGAACGCAGACTCATGAGCGACACCTTCGACACCGCGCGGATCCGGCGGACCGTGCTCGCCGCGTGGGCCGCCTCCCCGGCGCGGTTTCGCGAGGACGCGAACGCCGAGGAGGACTTCGCGCTCGGCGGCTACCGCGACCGGCTCGTGGTCGAGCTCGCCCAGAACGCGGCCGACGCGGCGGCGCGGGCCGGCATCTCCGGGCGGCTCCGCCTCACCCTGCGCGACGGGGTGCTCATTGCCGCGAACACCGGCGCGCCGCTCGACGCCGCCGGGGTGGCGAGCCTCGCCACGCTGCGCGTGTCGGACAAGCGCGGCGAGACGAACGTGGTCGGCCGCTTCGGGGTGGGCTTCGCCGCCGTGGTGTCGGTGTGCGACGAGCCGCTGATCTATTCCCGGGCCACCGGGGGCGTGCGCTGGTCCCGCGCCGAGACCGCCGAGCTGGTCGCCGCCGAGCCCGCGCTCGCCGAGGAGCTCGCCGCCCGCGACGGGCACGTGCCGCTGCTGCGCCTCCCGTTCCCCGCCGAGGCCGAGGTGCCCGAGGGCTTCGACACCGTCGTGGTGCTGCCGCTGCGCGACGAGGCCGCCGAGCGCGCGGTACGGCGCATGCTCGAGGAGACCAGCCCGGCGCTGCCGATCGCCATGCCGTCGCTCGGCGCGATCGAGATCGAGCTCGACGGCGAGATCCGCACGGTCACCGCCGAGGGCTGGCGGGTGGTCGAGGCGTCCGGCCGGTTCACCCCCGAGCAGGTGGCCGAGCTGTTCGCGGACCGGCCCACCGAGGAGCGCACCCGGCCGTTCTGGCTGGTGCGCTGGGCCGTACCGGTCGGGGACGGCGCCACCGGTACGGCGGGCGAGCCCGGCCCGCTCCCCAAGGACGTGCGGCCGGTGGTGCACGCGCCCACGCCCAGCGACGAGCCGCTCGACCTGCCCGCGCTGCTCATCGCCACGTTCCCGATGGCGACCGACCGCCGCCACGTCGCGCCCGGGCCGCTCACCGACTTCCTCGTCGAGCGGGTCGCCGAGACCTACCTCGACCTGCTCGCCGCGCTGCCGCGCACCCCGCGGCTGCTCGACCTCGTGCCGGGGCCGATCGGCCGGGGCGAGCTCGACGCCGCGATCCGGCGCGCGATCCTGCGCCGCCTGCCCGACACCCCGCTGCTGCCCGCGCTCTCCCCGCCCGCCGACGACGAGGACGGCACCTCCGGCTGGTCCGCCGGGGACCGCCCCGCCACCGCCGCCACCCCCGGCGACGGCGCCGAGGCCCCGTGGATCGTGTCCGGGCGGCAGGCCTCGGTGGTCGCCGGGCCCGCCGAGTTCCTCGCCAAGATCGCCGAGTTCGTGCCGGGGCTGCTGCCCGCGGGCTGGCCGTACCGGAGCCCGGCGCTGACCGCGCTCGGGGTGAAGCGGGTGGAGCTCGCCGACGTGGTCGACATGCTCTCCGGCGAGGCGGTCGAGGACAAGGACCCGGCCTGGTGGCGGTCGCTGTACGAGGTGCTGCCCGCCGACGACCTGGAGGCGATCGGCGCGATCCCGGTCCCGCTCGCCGACGGCCGCCTGGTGCGCGGCCCGCGCGGCACCCTGCTCATGTCCGAGCCGGGCGCGCGCATCGACCCCGAGGTGCTCGCCCCGCTCGGGCTGCGCATCGTGCACGCCGACGCCGCGCACCCGCTGCTGCTGCGGCTCGGCGCGGCCGAGGCCACCCCGCGCACCGTGCTGGAGGACCCGCTCACCCACGCCGCGGTGACCGGGTCGCTCGACGCCGACGACCCCGAGCCGGTGGCGCAGGCCGTGCTCTCCCTCGTCGAGGCCGCCGGGCTCACCCCCGGCGAGGCCCCCTGGCTCGCCGAGCTCGCGCTGCGCGGCGCGGACGGCGAGCTGTACCCGGCGAGCGAGCTGCTGCTGCCGGACGGCAAACTCAGCAAGATCGTCGCCCCGGACTCGCCGTTCGGGGTGGTCGCCGCCGACCTCGTCGCGCGGTACGGCCCGCGGGTGCTGGAGGCGGTCGGCGTGCTCGACGGCTTCGCCACGGTCGCCGACGCGGACGTGCTGCTCGACCCGGACGAGTGCGACCACGCGCTCGACCGCGAGGACGAGTGGCTCGAGGCGATCCGCGAGCTGCTGCCGGACGCCGACGTGCCGCCGATCGGCCGGGAGTTCTACGCGGTGCGCGACCTGGAGTTCGTCGCCGACTGGCGGGGCGCGCTCGAGCTGCTCACCCGGCCGCCGCTGCGCGCCGCGCTGCAGCCGATGCGGGTGCTCGCCGGCGGCGAGATCGTCGAGGTGCCCTCCTACACCGCCTGGTGGCTGAGCACCCACCCGGTGCTCGACGGCCGCCGCCCCACCACGCTGCGCGTGCCCGACGGCGACCCGCTGCTGTTCGGCCTGTACGGCGACGCGCCGGAGGGCATCGACCGCACCGCGCTCGCGCTGATCGGCGTGCGCACCACGCTGGCGGACCTGCTCGCCTCGCACGGCGGGCCGGACGAGCTGCTCGGCCTGCTCGCCGACCCGGAGCTCGAGGTCGACCGGGCCCAGCTCCGCGCGCTGTGGACCGCGATCGCGGCGGTCCCGCCGGAGCGGGTGCGGCCGCCCGCGGCGGTCCGGGCCGTGCTGGGCGGGGAGATCGTGGTCGCGGACGCCGAGGACGGCGCCGTGATCGGCCCGGACGGCACGCCGGAGGGCGCCGAGCCGCCCGGCTGCCCGGTGGTGGTCGAGGCCCCCGACCTGCTGCCGCTCGTCGCCTCCCGGCCGCTCGTGCTCGCGCCGTTCGACCTCGCCGAGGCGCTGTCGGAGGTGCTCGACCTGCCGCTCGCCGGGGAGATCGTGCCGGGCGAGGTCACCTCGACCGGCGTGGAACGGCCGGTGCCCCCGCAGGTCCGCTCGCTGCTGCCGACCGCCCCCGCCACCTATGTCGAGCACGAGCGGCTGCTCGTCGACGGTAAGCCCGCCGCGTGGCGGTTCCACGAGGGCGTCGTGCACGCCTCCGGGATCGAGGGGCTCGCCCGCGGCCTGGCCTGGGCGAGCGGCCAGTGGAGCGACCGCCTCGCCGTGGCGGCGTTGCTGCACAACCCCGAGGCGGTCCCGCTGCTGCTCGCCGAGGCCGACCTCGACGGCTCCGCCTGACCGAGCCTGAGCCGCCCGGGCGCACGGTCCCGCCTGGGCGGCGCGGGCCAGGTCAGCGGTTGTGCTCGGCGGGCGGCACCGCGTGCGGCTCGGCCGTACGCGCCTCGCCGGCCGTGCCGTTCGCCGACGTGTGGCCGGTGGCGGGTTCGCCGGTCGGCGCCCCGGTCCGCTCGTCGGTCGCGGGCCCGATCGGGTTACGGGCCTTGTAGCGGCGGGAGTACCACAGCCCGAACAGGCCGCCGCCGATGCCGGCCACGCAGGTCCAGACCCACCAGGGCTCCGCCACGGCGGGGCGCGCGATCAGCAGCACGACCAGCGCGATCGCCCACAACGCGGTGCCGACGAGGAACGTCGCCGTGTCGTTCGTCTTCATCGGCTGCAGGTCCGGGCGCTTCGGCTGGCTCACGTCTCAAGACTAAGCGACGGCCTCAGCCGGGGGCCGGAAGCGGGGAGGGCCAAAGCACCTGGTAAGAGCGGTTACGGTAACGTGAGCGTGGTTCGGTGCTGTGCGAAGCAGCGCGGGCCGCGAACGAATTGGTTGCGATCCCGTCACCGTCCTTCGGCAGGTCTTCCCGCATGTGAAACCGGCTGTCACGCTGCGCGCGTGAGCGTCACACGTGCCGCACCTTCCCCCAAATCCCCAGTCCCCCAAAAACACCCTCGAGTAGTTCAATGGACCGTTTCTTCCGCATCAGTGAGCGTGGCTCCACCATCGGCCGCGAGATACGCGGCGGCCTCGCCACGTTCTTCACGATGGCGTACATCGTGGTGCTGAACCCCCTGATCATCGGCACCGCGCAGGACGCCGACGGCCAGTACCTCGGCGACGGCTCCGCGCCGAACTTCGCCCTCGTCGCCGCCGCCACCGCGCTCGTCGCGGGCGTGCTCACCATCGTCATGGGCCTGGTGGCGAACGTCCCGTTCGCCATCGCCGCCGGGCTCGGGATCAACGCGTTCCTCGCGTACGGCATCGCCTCCCACATGTCGTGGGAGGACGCGATGGGGCTCGTGGTCCTTGAGGGCATCGTCATCACGATCCTCGTGCTCACCGGCTTCCGGGTCGCGGTGTTCCGCTCGATCCCGACCGAGCTGAAGACCGCGATCAGCGTCGGCATCGGCCTGTTCATCGCCCTGATCGGCTTCGTGGACGCCGGGTTCGTGCGGTCGGGCAGCGGCGTGCCGGTCGAGCTCGGCATCGGCGGCACGCTCACCAGCTGGCCGTGCTCGTCTTCGTGATCGGCCTGCTCGTCAACCGCGGCCCTCGTCGCCCGGCGGGTCCGCGGCGCGATCCTCATCGGCATCGTCGGCATGACGATCCTCGCGATCATCGTCGAGGCGATCGTCGGCGCCGGCGGCTCGCAGAC